>NZ_CP039690.1:1925000-1927500 GCF_005144885.1 Phreatobacter stygius | reverse complement strand
TCGGTGTCGTTGGACGCGAAGTCACCTTGCTGCCGCGCCAATGGGAGTGGCTGGCGGCACAACCAGGCGGCGCATCGGTGGCGCTTCGAAAGCTGGTGGATGAAGCCAAGCGGAGTGGCGGCGGGTTGCGGCAGAGACGTGCCGCCCAGGATGTCGCTTATCACTTCATGTCGGCGATGGCCGGCAACCTGCCCGGTTTCGAGGAGGCGACGCGGGCGCTGTTTGCGGATGATCGGTCCCGCTTCGAGCAACTGCTATCGCATTGGCCCGAAGACATCGGCACCTATGCGACCCGACTGGCCTTTGGCGGGCCGGCCGATGGCGTTGCCGCCGGGCACTAGCGGGCGGCAGGTCTAGAGGAGGATCGGACAGGTACGCCATCTCGCGCCGACGCGGGGGCGTGCTTTGCCCGAGCGCGGCCGAGGCCGTGCAGTTGACCCCGCCGTGCCTCCGCGACGTCGCCGCCTGTTCCGCCGTGTCGACGCGGTGGCTGCAGCGGGCCATTTGAGACCAGGAAGGACGACACACCATGCCCAAGGCTACAGCGAACGGCATCGCCATCGCCTATGACAGTTTCGGCCCCAAAGCTGCCGAGCCCATTCTGCTGATCTCGGGCCTGGGCGTGCCGATGATCCGCTGGACCCTCCCGTTCTGCCAGGCGCTTGCTGGACATGGCTATCAGGTCATCCGTTTCGACAATCGCGACATTGGCCTCTCGACCCATTGCGACGGCGCGCCGGTTCCCGAGATCGCGGCGGTGGCGGCTGCCGTGGCCCGGGGCGAGCGGCCGGATGTGCCCTATACGCTCCACGATATGGCCGAGGACGCGGTTGGGCTGCTCGATGCGCTCGGGATCGAGCGCGCTCATGCCGTTGGCCGGTCGATGGGCGGGATGATCGCCCAGGTGATGGCAAGCGAGCACCCGCATCGCGTGCTGTCGCTGACCTCGATCATGTCCAGCACCGGCAATCCCGACCTGGCCGGGGCGACCCCTGAAGCGATGGCGGCGCTGACCCGACCTGCGCCGCACCCGCTGGAAGACCAAGCGGGCTTTCTCGCCCATAGTCTCGCGTTATCCCGGGTAATCGGCAGCCCTGGCTATCCGTTCGACGAAGCCGCCCAGCGTGTTCAGGCCCTGGCCGAGCTGGCGCGAGCCTATAACCCCGCCGGGTTCGGCCGGCAGATCGCGGCCATCGCTGCGGCCGGCGACCGCCGCGCGCGGTTGAGCACCATCACTGTTCCAACCCTGGTCGTGCATGGCGCAGCCGACAAGCTGGTGCCTGCCGCCGGCGGCCGGGACACCGCGGCCAATATCAGGGGCGCCGAGCTCAAGGTGATCGACGGCATGGGGCATGATCTTCCGCCGGAGCTTCATGAAACGATCATCCAGGCGATCGTGGGCAATGCGCGGCGCGCCCGCCTCCCTGCCTGACATGAAGAACGGTCGGGGGAGGCGCTTCGAACCGGGGGCCGGCCGACAGTGGCTGGCCTTGCTCGGGCGCGAGCCTTGGGGGTGGGGCGTCAAAAATGATCGAGGCCGGTGAGCCCGCAGCACGAGATTCAGAAACCCGCCAGCCAACAAGCTGGCGGGCTTTTTGTTGGCAAGAGCCGCCGATAGCCAAAGAAAAATCACCACGGCGCGGCGAAACGCACGCTTCTGCCGCAATGCACGGCAACAAGGGCGCTTGCGAAACGGCCGATGCGCCAAGTGCTGGACCATGGAATCGCCAGGATGCGCAAGGAAACGCCGAGGCTCATCCTGCGGCCTTGGGAAACACGAGACCGCGCGCCGTTCGCGGCGATCAACGCGGATCCCGAAACGCGGCAATATTTCTATCCCAGGCTCCTGACCAAGGCCGGCAGCGATGCCGTGGTCGATGCGGCGATCGTCGACCTGGCCGATGACGGCTTCGGGTTCCTGGCGGTCGAACGCAAGGCCGATGGCGCCCTGATCGGCGGCGCCGGGCTGTCCTGTCCTGGCCCCGAAGTGCCCGGCGGTTATGAACTCGAGCTCGGCTGGATCCTCGGCCGTCCCTATTGGCGGCAGGGCTATGCGACGGAGGCCAGCCTCGCCTGTCTCGATTTCGTCTGGGACGAGCTCGAGATCGACACGGTCATTGGTTATACCTCGACGATCAACGCGCCATCGCGACGAACCATGGAACGCATCGGCATGACCTATGTGCCGGCCGCGGATTTCGAGGACACCACGGTCCCGGCCGGCCACGTCCTGCGCCCGCATGTGCTCTACCGCATCGAGAGGGCGGGCCGAGCCCGCCATGCCTGAAGCGACGTCCAGGTGGTGGGATCGGCGCAGCCGGAGGGCTTCTTCTTCGGAGGCAGGCGCGGAGGAGAGCCGGGACCATCGGCGAGCTTCAAGGTCCTTGCCGGCAAGGCGCAGGTCGGGGCAGGGCAGAGGCCCGGCCGGAGTACAAGACGGCCCTCCGCCCGGCCAGGCGGCGGAGATCGAGGTGCCGCTGCGGCATTCTCCCAGGCGTCA